>JBDVPM010000015.1 GCA_039968605.1 Alteripontixanthobacter sp. | reverse complement strand
TTTCACTCCCCTAATCGGGGTGCTTTTCACCTTTCCCTCACGGTACTTGTTCGCTATCGGTCACATACGAGTATTTAGGCTTGGAGGGTGGTCCCCCCATGTTCAGACAGAATTTCACGTGTTCCGCCCTACTCGAGTCCTGATTGATCATTTTCGCATACGGGACTGTCACCCACTATGGTCAAACTTTCCAGAATGTTCTGCTAATTTACAATCAGGCACTGGCCTGGTCCGCGTTCGCTCGCCACTACTAACGGAATCTCGGTTGATGTCTTTTCCTCCGGTTACTGAGATGTTTCAGTTCGCCGGGTTCGCTTCACCAAGTCTATTTTATTCAACTTGATGATATCCTTCCCCATTTTACTTCGCCTTGGACCGAAGTCCAAAAACAAAGAAAAATGGTGAGGATGGGTTCCCCCATTCGGAAATCGCTGGATCAAAGATTGCTCACATCTCCCCAACGCTTATCGCAGCGTGCCACGTCCTTCATCGCCTGTATGTGCCAAGGCATCCACCAAATGCTCTTACCTCACGCTTGAGAATCCACACCACCAACAACAAGATTGGAACAAAGCTCCACGCCCCTTGCATAAAAAAGCGCTTTGCAATGGCCAATTCGGCCTTGCCTGTGTGTGCGGACAATTATTTACTCAGCCTTTTAGTAATTCAAAAATGAATACTTGTGTGCCAATATTGTTGATTCAACTTAGCGAAAAACCGCCAAATCGAACCCGCAAAATTGCCACGGCATCGATTAAAAAAACCCATTCACAATGTCAAAGAGGGGTCGAAACCCCAACACCCGCTAGCCGAAGCCAGCAGGAATATTTTTTCGCTTCATCTCTGGAGAAATGATCAATCAACAGCCCTTGCTGTTGACCTGGTTCATCGGGAAGCTGCCAAAAACAGCCTCAACCGAAAAATGGTGGAGCCTATCGGGATCGAACCGATGACCCCCTGCTTGCAAAGCAGGTGCTCTCCCATCTGAGCTAAGGCCCCTAAACCTTTTTTAGTTAGAAATGGTGGGCCGAGGAAGATTTGAACTTCCGACCTCACCCTTATCAGGGGTGCGCTCTAACCAACTGAGCTACCGGCCCATTTCTGTAGCCGGACGCTTTTAAAAACCAAAATCAATGAAAACAATTTTTGATCTCAAAGCTCTGGCTTCTAAATTCTCCAGTGATGAAGGGACATGAGGACGACGGCTTGTTCTTTGGAATGGAGGAAGCTCTTCCGCTACCCGAAGGTAACGGCGCTTTCCGCCAAAATCCTTAGAAAGGAGGTGATCCAGCCGCAGGTTCCCCTACGGCTACCTTGTTACGACTTCACCCCAGTCGCTGAACCCACCGTGGTTGGCTGCCTCCCTAAGGTTAGCGCACCAGCTTCGGGTTGATCCAACTCCCATGGTGTGACGGGCGGTGTGTACAAGGCCTGGGAACGTATTCACCGCGGCATGCTGATCCGCGATTACTAGCGATTCCGCCTTCATGCTCTCGAGTTGCAGAGAACAATCCGAACTGAGACGGTTTTTAGAGATTAGCACCCTCTCGCGAGGTAGCTGCCCACTGTCACCGCCATTGTAGCACGTGTGTAGCCCAGCGTGTAAGGGCCATGAGGACTTGACGTCATCCCCACCTTCCTCCGGCTTATCACCGGCGGTCTCATTAGAGTGCCCAACTAAATGGTGGCAACTAATGATAGGGGTTGCGCTCGTTGCGGGACTTAACCCAACATCTCACGACACGAGCTGACGACAGCCATGCAGCACCTGT
>JBDVPM010000014.1 GCA_039968605.1 Alteripontixanthobacter sp. | reverse complement strand
CGCATCTTCACGGGGAATTCAATTTCACTGAGTCTATGTTGGAGACAGCGGGGAAGTCGTTACGCCATTCGTGCAGGTCGGAACTTACCCGACAAGGAATTTCGCTACCTTAGGACCGTTATAGTTACGGCCGCCGTTTACCTGGGCTTCAATTCAGAGCTCTCACTCCTCCTTTTAACCTTCAGGCACCGGGCAGGCGTCAGACCCTATACGTCGTCTTACGACTTCGCAGAGCCCTGTGTTTTTAATAAACAGTCGCCACCCCCTGGTTTGTGCCCCCAGCCCCTAGTTGCCTAGGAACCGGGCCTCCTTCTCGCGAACTTACGGAGGTATTTTGCCGAGTTCCTTCAACATAGTTCTCTCAAGCGCCTTGGTATTCTCTACCTATCCACCTGTGTCGGTTTAGGGTACGATCTAGCGATGGAGCTATTTCCAGGGACCTCTAAGCAGCCCATTCAATCCGATAAGGATGAACTACCCTCGAGATCCGTCACTTCCATCTGGCCCAGGAATATTAACCTGGTTCCCATCGACTACGCCTTTCGGCCTCGCCTTAGGGGTCGGCTTACCCTGCTCAGATTAGCTTTAAGCAGGAACCCTTGGATTTTCGGCGAGAGTGTCTCTCACACTCTTTGTCGCTACTCATGTCATCATTCTCACTAGTGATCTCTCCACGGGATCGCTCACGCGCCCGCTTCACAGAAAGTTCCGCGTCTCCAATACCCCGAAGGGCTAAGGAGACATGGAACTATGTCACACTACGCTCTGCTACCATGCAATTAATGCATCCTAAGCTTCGGCTCATGGCTTGAGCCCCGTTACATCTTCGCCGCAAGACAACTTATTTAGACCAGTGAGCTGTTACGCTATCTTTAAAGGATGGCTGCTTCTAAGCCAACCTCCTGGTTGTTTTGGTCGTCTCACCTGCTTTCCCACTTAGCCATGAATTAGGGGCCTTAGCTGTAGGTCAGGGTTGTTTCCCTCTTCACAACGGACGTTAGCATCCGCTGTGTGTCTGCCATCTAGTACTCCTCGGTATTCGGAGTTTGGTTAGGATCAGTAAGCCTGTGGGGCCCCATTACCCATCCAGTGCTCTACCCCCGAGGGTATTCGGATGACGCTCTACCTAAATAGATTTCGCAGAGAACCAGCTATCTCCGAGTTTGATTGGCCTTTCACCCCTAGGCACAGCTCATCCCGATCCTTTTCAACGGATGTGGGTTCGGTCCTCCAATAAGTGTTACCTTATCTTCAACCTGGCCATGCCTAGATCACTCGGTTTCGGGTCTGATCCCACAAACTCAACGCCCTATTAAGACTCGCTTTCGCTACGCCTACACCTAACGGCTTAAGCTTGCTTGTGAGACCAAGTCGATGACCCATTATACAAAAGGTACGCTGTCAGGCCGTAAAGACCCTCCAACTGATTGTAGGCGTTCGGTTTCAGGTACTGTTTCACTCCCCTCGTCGGGGTGCTTTTCACCTTTCCCTCACGGTACTGGTTCACTATCGGTCAGTAAGGAGTACTTAGCCTTCGAAGGTGGTCCTCCGATCTTCAGACAGAATTTCACGTGTTCCGCCCTACTTAATACGTCCAATCATGCTTCTTATACGGGACTATCACCCACTTTGGTTGCGCATTCCAACGCATTCTAACCACACTCATGGCTCGGCTGGTCCCCGTTCGCTCGCCGCTACTAGGGGAGTATCAATTGATTTCCTTTCCTCCGGGTACTTAGATGTTTCAGTTCCCCGGGTTTGCTTTTATAAACCTATGTATTCAGTCTATAAATACCTGGTTCTGCTTACTGATGAACCCACCGTCTGCACCTTGCGAACTTACGTCCTCAAGTAGCAAAGCGGTAGGACAACAATAAACAATCAGGTGGGTTGCCCCATTCAGAAATCCATGGATCAAAGCTTATTCTCAGCTCCCCATGGCTTATCGCAGAGTATCACGTCTTTCATCGCCTCTTACTGCCAAGGCATCCACCAAACGCCCTTTTCGCGCTTGATTTGATCCAGAAAAAGCGTGGCTTTTCCTGTGGGCCCTCCCTTTTGTAAAATCAAAAGGGCCCTTAATCAAAATGCATACATTGCAGTGCCAGCCGCTGGTTCGCAACTGACACCGTTCGAATGAGATTACTCTCATTCCGGTTAGTGTACTTGACTTGGAACAAAATAGATTTTCGAGGCCTCAAACAATGATCCGAAGATCATCTCAACCTGTCTGGCAATCCCTTCACGCGGGTTGCCTCTATTCTGATGTTGTATCTCTCTAAACGATGTCACTGAACCCGAAGGTTCAAACGTCCAATTGGACGGCTAAACAGTCAAAACTGCTTAGCGATCAAATTGATGCTTTCTCAATAGAACTGAAGTCAGTGTCGAAGTTGATGGTGGGTCGAGGAGGACTTGAACCTCCGACCTCACGCTTATCAGGCGTGCGCTCTAACCACCTGAGCTACCGACCCATCTGGTGGAGCGTATCGGGATCGAACCGATGACCCCCTGCTTGCAAAGCAGGTGCTCTCCCAGCTGAGCTAACGCCCCATTAGGTAATGTCACAAACAACCGGCAAACCCGATCACTTATGATCACTGACTGAAGAGATATGAGGACGGCTCGGCCATCAATGTTGTGATAGCTTTGAATGCTATCTGCTAAGTGTTTCACGAAGATTGCGAACAATCTTGACTAGAAACATCCTTAGAAAGGAGGTGATCCAGCCGCAGGTTCCCCTACGGCTACCTTGTTACGACTTCACCCCAGTCGCTGATCCTACCGTGGTCCGCTGCCTCCAAAAGGTTAGCGCACGGCCGTCGGGTAGAACCAACTCCCATGGTGTGACGGGCGGTGTGTACAAGGCCCGGGAACGTATTCACCGCGTCATGCTGTTACGCGATTACTAGCGATTCCGACTTCATGGGGTCGAGTTGCAGACCCCA
>JBDVPM010000013.1 GCA_039968605.1 Alteripontixanthobacter sp. | reverse complement strand
GATTTCCGACCGCTCTGAGCCCACCTTCGCGCGCCTCCGTTACAATTTGGGAGGCGACCGCCCCAGTCAAACTACCCGCCACACACGGTCCCGGATATTGTAGTACCGCGGTTAGATATCCATAACGACAAGGGTGGTATTTCAAGGGTGACTCCACAAGAGCTGGCGCTCCTGCTTCAACGTCTACCACCTATCCTACACATGTCGTGACGAATACCAGTGTGAAGCTGTAGTAAAGGTGCACGGGGTCTTTCCGTCTGACCGCAGGAACCCCGCATCTTCACGGGGAATTCAATTTCACTGAGTCTGTGCTGGAGACAGCGGGGAAGTCGTTACGCCATTCGTGCAGGTCGGAACTTACCCGACAAGGAATTTCGCTACCTTAGGACCGTTATAGTTACGGCCGCCGTTTACCGGGGCTTCAATTCGGTGCTTGCACACCTCCTCTTAACCTTCCGGCACCGGGCAGGCGTCAGACCCTATACGTCGTCTTGCGACTTCGCAGAGCCCTGTGTTTTTGATAAACAGTCGCCACCCCCTGGTCTGTGCCACCCACACCTGGTTGCCCAAGCATGGGTCTCCCTTCTCGCGAACTTACGGGAGCAATTTGCCGAGTTCCTTCAGCAGAGTTCTCTCAAGCGCCTTGGTATGCTCTACCTGACCACCTGTGTCGGTTTCGGGTACGGTTTATACGTGGGAGCTATTTCCTGGAACACCTTCGCCGCATCCCCAATCCAATAAGGAGATACGACACACGGCATCCGTCACTACCCACAAGTACAGGAATATTAACCTGTTTCCCATCGACTACGCCTTTCGGCCTCGCCTTAGGGGCCGACTAACCCTGCTCCGATTAGCGTTGAGCAGGAACCCTTGGACTTTCGGCGAGGGTGTCTCTCACACCCTTTATCGTTACTCATGTCAGCATTCGCACTTCTGATATCTCCAGGTGCCCTCGCGGGTCACCCTTCGCAGACTTACAGAACGCTCCGCTACCGCGCACTTACGTGCACCCGCAGTTTCGGTGTATGGCTTGAGCCCCGGTACATTTTCGGCGCGGAACCCCTTATTTAGACCAGTGAGCTGTTACGCTTTCTTTAAATGATGGCTGCTTCTAAGCCAACATCCTGGTTGTTTTGGGAGTTCTACATCCTTTCCCACTTAGCCATAACTTAGGGACCTTAACTGGCGGTCAGGGTTGTTTCCCTCTCCACAATGGACGTTAGCACCCACTGTGTGTCTGCCAATTAGTACTTCCGGGTATTCGGAGTTTGGTTAGGATCAGTAAGTCGTTGGGACCCCATAGCCCATCCAGTGCTCTACCCCCGAGAGTATTCATCTGACGCTCTACCTAAATAGATTTCGCGGAGAACCAGCTATTTCCGAGTTTGATTGGCCTTTCACCCCTAGCCACAAGTCATCCCCGGCTTTTTCAACAGACGTGGGTTCGGTCCTCCAGTGCGTGTTACCGCACCTTCAACCTGCTCATGGCTAGATCACTCGGTTTCGGGTCTAATCCAACGAACTAAGACGCCCTATTAAGACTCGGTTTCCCTACGCCTACACCTATCGGCTTAAGCTTGCTCGCTAAATTAAGTCGCTGACCCATTATACAAAAGGTACGCTGTCACCCTTTCGGGCTCCAACTGTTTGTAGGCATCCGGTTTCAGGATCTGTTTCACTCCCCTCGTCGGGGTGCTTTTCACCTTTCCCTCACGGTACTTGTTCACTATCGGTCGACAAGGAGTACTTAGGCTTGGAGGGTGGTCCCCCCATGTTCAGACAGGATTTCACGTGTCCCGCCCTACTCAAGGACTATAAGATTTTCTACCCGTAAGGGGCTATCACCCACTAAGGCCGCACTTTCCAGAGCGTTCCGGTTCTTATCTCATAGCCACTGGCCTGGTCCGCGTTCGCTCGCCACTACTAGCGGAGTCTCGGTTGATGTCCTTTCCTCCGGGTACTTAGATGTTTCAGTTCCCCGGGTTTGCTTCCCTTGCGGGATACTCCATACGGAGTGGGTTGCCCCATTCGGAAATCGCCGGATCAAAGCTTATTCGCAGCTCCCCGACGCTTATCGCAGCGTATCACGTCCTTCATCGCCTCTTGTCGCCAAGGCATCCACCGAATGCCCTTCTTACACTTGATTACTCTCATTATCGATGTTCATCTTTTTCCCGGCCGGTGCAAAGCACCTGCGGGAGGCCCGCAGCATCAGCTGCGACGGCTGTTCGCCTTGCAAAGCCTTGCGGCTTCGATGCCTGGACAGGAACGCCCAAACACACAAACAACCTGGCCAATGATCATCCAATCATTAAGACCAGTTTCTTGAGATCCATCCAACAACCATGCGGTCAAGCTAGCTTCCTGCTGAATGCAGGACCCTCAAAATCGGCCAGCCACAAGGACCATGCCAACCTCAAGAGGTCAGACAAATCTTCTCTTCAACGATGTCAAGAACAGGCGGCAACCAACTGGATGCCGCAAACGGGTATCTTCTTCAAAACGAGTATCTCGCGCTCACCCCAAAAGGAAGCTGCAAAAAAGTGGATCACCTGAACCAGTCACTCAAGCCAGACAACAAAGCCTGTCACTCAAGGATGAATGGTGGAGGCAGACGGGATCGAACCGACGACCTCATGCTTGCAAAGCACGCGCTCTCCCAACTGAGCTATGCCCCCAGTATTCATCAAAATCAGGCAAAACTGGCAAAACCCAGAAAAACCAGAATGACATGGTGGGCCGAGGAGGACTTGAACCTCCGACCTCACGCTTATCAGGCGTGCGCTCTAACCACCTGAGCTACCGGCCCATTTGTGTTGGTACGCGACAAAGCTGATCCTCACAAAGGCTTGCTGCCTTTGATCGGGCTGTCGCGGCGGCCGGTCGGCCTTGCCTCAGCCTTGCTTCGGAGCAAAACCCCAAAACAACTCCGAACACGGCAAATGCCAACGGCACTCACTCAAGTGGTTGAACCACTTTACTCATTTTTGAAGAAAGAGAAACGAAGACGGCGTTGATCCGCTCGTTTTAAGCGGCCGGACCTGATCTAGTCCGACCTTTGTTCTATAAGAGGATCTGATGAACCGAAGTTCAAAGGATCCATCCTTAGAAAGGAGGTGATCCAGCCCCAGGTTCCCCTAGGGCTACCTTGTTACGACTTCACCCCAGTCGCTGACCCTACCGTGGTCGCCTGCCTCCCTTGCGGGTTAGCGCAGCGCCTTCGGGTAAAACCAACTCCCATGGTGTGACGGGCGGTGTGTACAAGGCCCGGGAACGTATTCACCGCGTCATGCTGTTACGCGATTACTAGCGATTCCAACTTCATGCTCTCGAGTTGCAGAGAACAATCCGAACTGAGACGGCTTTTTGAGATTAGCTCACCCTCGCGGGGTCGCTGCCCACTGTCATCGCCATTGTAGCACGTGTGTAGCCCAGCCTATAAGGGCCATGAGGACTTGACGTCATCCCCACCTTCCTCCGGCTTATCACCGGCAGTTTCCTTAAAGTG
>JBDVPM010000012.1 GCA_039968605.1 Alteripontixanthobacter sp. | reverse complement strand
TTGCCAAATTAAATTAAAATAATTCGTAAAACACAAACAAACAAGTCATTACGAAAATGATTTAACCAATCTAACCCTTATCAAATATCGATAACGCAGATACATCAACATACTTGACACACTTAATCCTAGTAATAAGCCTTACAACAAAACACTAATTTCAGATTTCCCGTTATACAAGGTTTAATCAGGTTTGATATCTGAACGACAAAATGTCTAGCAGTTCTTAAGAGCTACTAGACATTTTTTTGTGTGGTCACCAACCTCAATAACCTTACCTTATAAACGAAAGCCATCTAATGAGCACTGCTAACATTTCTAATAGTAAATATCACAAGAAAAGGCTAATAAACATCTAGGACATTAACCAAAACTGAATATAAAATTTTAAAAAAGGGTATAAAAAAAGTCCTTACTAATTACTTAGTAAGGACTTAAAAGAAGGCGGCGACATACTCTCCCACAATAAAGCAGTACCATCTGCGCAAATGGGCTTAACTTCTCTGTTCGGAATGGTAAGAGGTGAGCCCCATCGCTATAACCACCTTAATGGTTCAGCTGAGATAATCAACTGTAAAAGTTGACATATTGAAATTTTAAACGATAATAACAAACATTATATAAAAAAGCTAAAGGATAGAATACCTAAGCTTACGGGTAATTAGTATCACTCGGCTATGACATTACTGCCTTTACACCTATGACCTATCAACGTGGTAGTCTCCCACGACCCTTTAAAGAAATCTCATCTTGTGATGGGTTTCGCGCTTATATGCTTTCAGCGCTTATCCCTTCCCGACGTAGCTACCCAGCAGTGCTCCTGGCGGAACAACTGGTACACCAGCGGTCAGTCCAACTCGGTCCTCTCGTACTAAAGTCAGATTCACTCAAATTTCTTGCGCCCACTACAGATAGAGACCGAACTGTCTCACGACGTTCTGAACCCAGCTCGCGTGCCACTTTAATGGGCGAACAGCCCAACCCTTGGGACCTTCTCCAGCCCCAGGATGTGACGAGCCGACATCGAGGTGCCAAACCCCCCCGTCGATGTGAGCTCTTGGGGGAGATCAGCCTGTTATCCCCGGCGTACCTTTTATCCTTTGAGCGATGGCCCTTCCATACGGAACCACCGGATCACTATGCTCTTGTTTCCAACCTGGTCGACTTGTAAGTCTCTCAGTCAAGCACCCTTATGCCATTACACTCTACGCACGGTTACCAAGCGTGCTGAGGGTACCTTTAGAAGCCTCCGTTACTCTTTTGGAGGCGACCACCCCAGTCAAACTACCCACCAAGCAATGTCCCCCGCTAGGGGTTAGGTCTCAAATAAGCAAAGGGTGGTATTTCAACAATGACTCCACAACGCCTGGCGACGCCACTTCATAGTCTCCCACCTATCCTACACATTACTTATCCAAGATCAATACTAAGCTATAGTAAAGGTGCACGGGGTCTTTTCGTCCCGTAGCGGGTAATCGGCATCTTCACCGATACTACAATTTCACCGAGCTCATGGCTGAGACAGTATCCAAATCGTTACACCATTCGTGCAGGTCGGAACTTACCCGACAAGGAATTTCGCTACCTTAGGACCGTTATAGTTACGGCCGCCGTTTACCGGGGCTTCAATTCAGATCTTCGCCGAAGCTAAACCCTCCTCTTAACCTTCCGGCACCGGGCAGGTGTCAGGCCCTATACATCATCTTTCGATTTAGCAGAGCCCTGTGTTTTTGATAAACAGTCGCTTGGATCTTTTCACTGCGCCCCACATTACTGCAGGGGACCTTTCTCCCGAAGTTACAGGTCAATTTTGCCTAGTTCCTTAGCCATGAATCTCTCGAGCACCTTAGAATTCTCATCCCAACCACCTGTGTCGGTTTGCGGTACGGGCTGCTTCACTTGCTTTTCTTGGAAGTTGCTCCTCTGGATTATCCATGCAGCCGTAGCCTTATGGTACTATCCTGACCTTAAAAGTCAGTTCAACGTACTATTCCGTCAGTACGCACCAGATTTACACCTCCGTCACTTTTAGCGTGAGCAGGTACAGGAATATTAACCTGTTGTCCATCCACTTCCCCCTTCGGGTACGCGTTAGGACCCGACTAACCCTCAGCTGATTAGCATAGCTGAGGAAACCTTGGTCTTTCGGTGAGGGAGTTTCTCGCTCCCTTTATCGTTACTTATGCCTACATTTTCGTTTCTATACGCTCCAGAAAACTTCACAATTTTCCTTCGACGCCCATAGAATGCTCCCCTACCACTCCGTAGAGTCCATAGCTTCGGTAATATGTTTATGCCCGATTATTATCCATGCCGTACCGCTCGACTAGTGAGCTGTTACGCACTCTTTAAATGAATGGCTGCTTCCAAGCCAACATCCTAGCTGTCAATGCAGTACAACCTCGTTTATTCAACTTAACATATATTTGGGGACCTTAGCTGATGGTCCGGGTTCTTTCCCTTTCGGACATGGACCTTAGCACCCATGCCCTCACTGCTGATCATCATTTTATAGCATTCGGAGTTTGTCAGGAATTGGTAGGCGGTGAAGCCCCCGCATCCAATCAGTAGCTCTACCTCTATAAAACTAAATCAACGCTGCACCTAAATGCATTTCGGGGAGTACGAGCTATTTCCGAGTTTGATTGGCCTTTCACCCCTACCCACAGGTCATCCGAAGACTTTTCAACGTCAACCGGTTCGGGCCTCCACTGTGTGTTACCACAGCTTCACCCTGCCCATGGGTAGATCACACGGTTTCGCGTCTACCACTGCTAACTATACGCCCTATTCAGACTCGCTTTCGCTACGGCTACGTACCTGAAGTACTTAACCTTGCTAACAACGGTAACTCGTAGGCTCATTATGCAAAAGGCACGCCGTCACCCCAAAGGGCTCCGACCGCTTGTAAGCGTATGGTTTCAGGATCTATTTCACTCCCTTATTCAGGGTTCTTTTCACCTTTCCCTCACGGTACTGGTTCACTATCGGTCTCTCAGGAGTATTTAGCCTTAGCGGATGGTCCCGCTTGATTCATACAGGGTTTCACGTGCCCCGCACTACTCAGGATACCACTATCAATAACATTCTTTACCTATACAGGGCTATCACCTTCTATGGCTCCTTTTTCCAAAGGATTCTAATTCATTATGCATTAAATGTCGTGGTCCTACAACCCCAATTAGGCCGTAACCTAATTGGTTTGGGCTATTCCGCGTTCGCTCGCCACTACTAGCGGAATCACTTTTGTTTTCTCTTCCTCCGGCTACTTAGATGTTTCAGTTCACCGGGTTTGCTTCTTTACAGATGACATATCTTCAATATGCCGGGTTGCCCCATTCGGAAATCTGCGGATCAAATTGTATGTGCCAATCCCCACAGCTTATCGCAGCTTATCACGTCCTTCATCGCCTCTGAGAGCCTAGGCATTCCCCATACGCCCTTAATTTGCTTATGGTATTCTTATTTATTTTGCAACGATACAAAATAAATGCCTTGCTTTTAATATTCAATATTTACTATAATAAATACAAACTAATGTACCTATTCGTTTCTCGTTTAATCTTTTCAATATGTCAATGAACGTTATAAATCTTACGATTTAATAAAGTGGAGAATATCGGAGTCGAACCGATGACCTCCTGCGTGCAAGGCAGGCGCTCTAGCCAGCTGAGCTAATCCCCCATTATAAAATTCAGAATGTTGTATTCAGAATTAGCAATGTTGAACAACCAACCTCTAGAATTTCCTTTAAGTATTTTAATGAACTATTGTATAGCGAACCATACATTGTAGTCTCAGGCAGACTCGAACTGCCGACCTCTACATTATCAGTGTAGCGCTCTAACCAGCTGAGCTATGAGACTGTATAACTAAACAGACATAACCATCTAATTAAAAGTCTTTTCGACTTAATATATCAAGATTGACAACTTTAAAATATAAATAAACACGCTAATCAAATAGCTTAACCATACAAATCTATTGTTGTTCCATTATTTCAGGAACTCCAGAAAGGAGGTGTTCCAGCCGCACCTTCCGGTACGGCTACCTTGTTACGACTTAGCCCCAGTTACCGGTTTTACCCTAGGCAGCTCCTTGCGGTCACCGACTTCAGGTACCCCCAGCTTCCATGGCTTGACGGGCGGTGTGTACAAGGCCCGGGAACGTATTCACCGCATCATGGCTGATATGCGATTACTAGCGATTCCAGCTTCACGTAGTCGAGTTGCAGACTACGATCCGAACTGTGATAGGGTTTATAGATTCGCTCCCACTCGCGTGGTGGCTGCTCTCTGTCCCTACCATTGTAGCACGTGTGTGGCCCAGGACGTAAGGGCCGTGATGATTTGACGTCATCCCCACCTTCCTCACGGTTTGCACCGGCAGTCTCGCTAGAGTCCCCGACATGACTCGCTGGCAACTAGCAATAGGGGTTGCGCTCGTTATAGGACTTAACCTGACACCTCACGGCACGAGCTGACGACAACCATGCAGCACCTTGTAATATGTCCGAAGAAAAATCTGTTTCCAAATCTGTCATACTACATTTAAGCCCTGGTAAGGTTCCTCGCGTATCATCGAATTAAACCACATGCTCCACCGCTTGTGCGGACCCCCGTCAATTCCTTTGAGTTTCACTCTTGCGAGCGTACTCCCCAGGTGGATTACTTAACGCTTTCGCTTGGCCGCTACAACATAAAGCCATAACAGCGAGTAATCATCGTTTACGGCATGGACTACCAGGGTATCTAATCCTGTTCGCTACCCATGCTTTCGTGCATCAGCGTCAGTTATTGGCCAGTACAATGCCTTCGCTATCGGTGTTCCTGATGGTATCTATGCATTTCACCGCTACACCATCAATTCCATGTACCCCTCCAATACTCAAGCTGTCCAGTATCAATGGCACTGCTCCGGTTGAGCCGGAGTCTTTCACCACTGACTTAAATAGCCGCCTACGCACCCTTTAAACCCAATAAATCCGGACAACGCTTGCACCCTCCGTATTACCGCGGCTGCTGGCACGGAGTTAGCCGGTGCTTATTCATCTGGTACCGGCAATTTCCCCCGCAGGAGCATTTTCTTCCCAGATAAAAGCAGTTTACAACGCAGAACGCCGTCTTCCTGCACGCGGCATGGCTGGGTCAGACTCTCGTCCATTGCCCAATATTCCCTACTGCTGCCTCCCGTAGGAGTCTGGCCCGTATCTCAGTGCCAGTGTGGGGGACCTTCCTCTCAGAACCCCTACTGATCGTAGCCTTGGTGGTCCGTTACACCGCCAACTAGCTAATCAGACGCATGCCCATCCTATACCGATGAATCTTTAAGCATCAGACCATGCGGTCCAATGATACCATGGGGTATTAATCCAGATTTCTCCGGGCTATCCCCCTGTATAGGGTAGGTTGCATACGCGTTACGCACCCGTTCGCCACTCTCAACTACCCGAAAGTAATCTACCGTTCGACTTGCATGTATTAGGCCTGCCGCTAGCGTTCATCCTGAGCCAGGATCAAACTCTCCATTGTAAATTATCATTATTATACACTGTTCATGAAAACGCACTAAGCAATTCCCATAAACGTCTCCCTGTCTGTTCTCAGGTTACTATTTTTTTTCGTCTTACATCACTTCAAAGAACTTAATACCACACATTTGTGGTCTTGGTCAGATGCCTCAATCTCCCGATTTCTGCTCCGTTTTTTCCCCTTCCTTGCTGAAGGGAGTGCAAAGGTAAAAGGTTATTTTTAAACCGCAATACCTAGCGCGAAATTTATTTTTGAAAGTTTTTCAGGTTACTAC
>JBDVPM010000011.1 GCA_039968605.1 Alteripontixanthobacter sp. | reverse complement strand
CGTGAGATGTTGGGTTAAGTCCCGCAACGAGCGCAACCCTCGCCTTTAGTTGCCAGCATTTAGTTGGGCACTCTAGAGGGACTGCCGGTGATAAGCCGGAGGAAGGTGGGGATGACGTCAAGTCCTCATGGCCCTTACGGGCTGGGCTACACACGTGCTACAATGGTGGTGACAGTGGGCAGCGAGACGGCAACGTCGAGCTAATCTCCAAAAACCATCTCAGTTCGGATTGGGGTCTGCAACTCGACCCCATGAAGTTGGAATCGCTAGTAATCGCGGATCAGCATGCCGCGGTGAATACGTTCCCGGGCCTTGTACACACCGCCCGTCACACCATGGGAGTTGGTCTTACCCGAAGGCGATGCGCTAACCAGCAATGGAGGCAGTCGACCACGGTAGGGTCAGCGACTGGGGTGAAGTCGTAACAAGGTAGCCCTAGGGGAACCTGGGGCTGGATCACCTCCTTTCTAAGGAAGTGTTTTTATTGCATCTGTTCAATTTATTGTTCAGCTCTGCTTATCAACACTTGTTAGAACAATAGAGTAGAAGAAAGTCATCTTCTGCTCGATCTATACATACCGAGACCGCCGTCCTCGTTTCTCTTTCTTCAAAGATAACAACCATGTTTATTGGGCCCGTAGCTCAGCCCGGTTAGAGCGCACGCCTGATAAGCGTGAGGTCGGTAGTTCGAGTCTACCCGGGCCCACCAAAGACAACTTTTTGTTAAAAAGTTGGCTTGCATACGCCAAGTAACTTTGCATCGCAAAGATACTGAGAGTGTTTTGCCTCTTTTATAGGAGTTGGTTTGATAAACTTACCGTTTGTACCAGTTATTGCTTTTTGCATATCCCGCACAACTCGACATTTGCTTTGCAAATAGTCTGTTTGTGCATCGTCGATTTTGCAAGGCAAAATCAACTTGGGGCATTAGCTCAGCTGGGAGAGCACCTGCTTTGCAAGCAGGGGGTCAGCGGTTCGATCCCGCTATGCTCCACCAAAGACAAGCGCTTTTAGCGCGCCGTCGATTAAGCGACAGACAATTTTACGTAAGTAAAATGTCGAGAGCGCTTCTTGCGGATTTTGTTTTTGTTGGTTCTTGTTGGTTATCTTTGTAGAAAAAAAGTTTTACGGTTTAACGTCCAATATGGGATGTTTAATCGTCTGTTATTGCATATTGTGAAGAGAAGATTTATCTGGATTTAATCATCCACTCAAAGCTTGTATTTATATAAGTTCTGGATTGATTAATTGCTGCTCAAGCCGTTTTGTTCGTTGGATAACGAATAAAATGGATGGTCTACGTTGCCTGACCGCACGTAGCTGGATTTATCTCAAGAAACTGGTCTTAATCAGTGTAATGTGGCTAGATGCTCGGCGTATCTAAGCCCTTTTTAGTAGTCCTCAATTTTATAAAATCTTAGATTTTTTGTCTCAGAGCTTTTTGCTTCTGAGGTTTTGTTGTTTGACTGACTAGGACATTATGCTGGACACGCTAGTGGCATTTTAGACGTTCCTTTTGGGATGCTAAGATGGGCATTAGCAATGAGAATAATCAAGTGACTTAAGGGCATTTAGTGGATGCCTTGGGATGCACAGGCGATGAAGGACGTGATACGCTGCGAAAAGCGTCGGGGAGCTGCGAATAAGCTTTGATCCGATGATATCCGAATGGGGAAACCTACCTTAGATGTCTAGAAAATTTAAGGTGTTCTTAATTGAACATCTTATCTTTCTAGATATCGATAAAAGGTATCTGCACCTGAATAAAATAGGGTGTATGAAGCGAACGTGGGGAACTGAAACATCTAAGTACCCATAGGAAAGGACATCAACCGAGACTCCGTCAGTAGCGGCGAGCGAACGCGGACCAGGCCAGTGGCAATAGTAAGAAAAGCGGAAGCGTCTGGAAAGTCGTGCCGTAGTGGGTGATAGCCCCGTACGCGTTAATCGAACTATTGTCCTCGAGTAGGGCGGAACACGTGAAATTCTGTCTGAACATGGGGGGACCACCCTCCAAGCCTAAATACTCGTATGTGACCGATAGCGAACAAGTACCGTGAGGGAAAGGTGAAAAGCACCCCGATTAGGGGAGTGAAATAGTACCTGAAACCGAATGCTTACAAGCAGTTGGAGCTCCATAGGGAGTGACAGCGTACCTCTTGCATAATGGGTCAGTGACTTAATCTACCATGCAAGCTTAAGCCGTTAGGTGTAGGCGAAGCGAAAGCGAGTCTGAATAGGGCGACTGAGTATGATGGATTAGACCCGAAACCCGGCGATCTAGGCATGACCAGGTTGAAGGTGCGGTAACACGCACTGGAGGACCGAACCGTTTAATGTTGAAAAATTATCGGATGAGTTGTGTTTAGGGGTGAAAGGCCAATCAAGCCGGGAAATAGCTGGTTCTCCGCGAAATCTATTGAGGTAGAGCGTCAGATGTATGCCGATGGGGGTAGAGCACTGGATGGGCTAGGGCTGCGCGAGCGGTACCAAACCTAACCAAACTCCGAATACCATCGAGACTTGTCTGGCAGACAGACGGCGGGTGCTAAGGTCCGTCGTCAAAAGGGAAACAGCCCTAACCTACAGCTAAGGTCCCCAAGTCATATCTAAGTGGGAAAGCATGTGGGAATCCCAAAACAACCAGGAGGTTGGCTTAGAAGCAGCCATCCTTTAAAGAAAGCGTAACAGCTCACTGGTCTAAATAAGGGTTCCTGCGGCGAAGATGTAACGGGGCTAAAGATATGCACCGAAGCTTAGGGTTCA
>JBDVPM010000010.1:0-2500 GCA_039968605.1 Alteripontixanthobacter sp. | reverse complement strand
AGGAACCCTTGGATTTTCGGCGACAGTGTTTCTCACACTGTTTATCGTTACTCATGTCAGCATTCGCACTTCTGATATCTCCAGGTGTCCTCACAGATCACCCTTCGCAGACTTACAGAACGCTCCGCTACCGCGCATATTGCTATGCACCCGTAGTTTCGGTGCTTGGCTTTAGCCCCGTTACATTTTCGGCGCAAAGACCCTTAATTAGACCAGTGAGCTGTTACGCTTTCTTTAAAGGATGGCTGCTTCTAAGCCAACCTCCTGGTTGTTTTGGGATCCTCACATCCTTTCCCACTTAGCCAAGACTTGGGGACCTTAACTGACGGTCAGGGTTGTTTCCCTCTCCACGACGGACGTTAGCACCCGCCGTGTGTCTCCCGCGCAGTACTTCCAGGTATTCGGAGTTTGGTTAGGTTTGGTAATTCGTTATGAACCCCTAGCCCATCCAGTGCTCTACCCCCTGGAGTATTCACGCGAGGCGCTACCTAAATAGCTTTCGCGGAGAACCAGCTATTTCCAGCCTTGATTGGCCTTTCACCCCTAGCCACAAGTCATCCCCGGCTTTTTCAACAGACGTGGGTTCGGCCCTCCAGTGCATGTTACTGCACCTTCAGCCTGCTCATGGCTAGATCGACTGGTTTCGGGTCTAATCCAACGAACTAAGACGCCCTATTAAGACTCGGTTTCCCTGCGCATACACCTATCGGTTTAAGCTTGCTCGCTAAATTAAGTCGCTGACCCATTATACAAAAGGTACGTGGTCACCATTGCAGGCTCCCACTGTTTGTAGGCATTCGGTTTCAGGTACTATTTCACTCCCCTTGTCGGGGTGCTTTTCACCTTTCCCTCACGGTACTGGTTCACTATCGGTCGCTGAGGAGTACTTAGGCTTGGAAGGTGGTCCTCCCATGTTCGAACAGGATTTCACGTGTCCCGTCCTACTCAAGTCTGCATATGATTTTTACCCATACGGGGCTATCACCCTCTATGGCGTGCCTTCCCAGACACTTCCGGTTTAATCATACACAGCACAGGCCTGGTCCGCGTTCGCTCGCCGCTACTAGCAGAGTCTCGGTTGATGTCCTTTCCTCCGGGTACTTAGATGTTTCAGTTCCCCGGGTTCGCCTCTTACACCTATGTATTCAGTGCAAGATACAGCCGAAGCTGTGGGTTTCCCCATTCGGAAATGCGTGGATCAAAGCTTATTCGCAGCTCCCCACGCCTTATCGCAGCGTATCACGTCCTTCATCGCCTCTCAGCGCCAAGGCATTCACCAAATGCCCTTAAGTCGCTTGATCATTCTCATTATCAATGCTCACCCGTCACGCCAGCTCGCTTGGAACTCTTTGGAGCTGGCAGGTAAACATTGAGAAAGACCAGTTATGTGCAAGATTTGTTTGACAGTGTGCGGTTAAACGCACTGGCTTGGGTCACAAGCAGGCAGTCCAAGCGTTGATGTTACGCTATATAGGCAGGACGCCCAAACAAATCCCTTCTTTACAATGTCAAAAGAACAGAGCCGGTCAGCAAATGCTGATCGGAAACTTTTATATTCTCTGAGGGTCTTAAAGCACCACGCGTGTCACGCCTTAACGGCGGAACCAAAACAAAGCGAAAAATGGTGGAGGCGGACGGGATCGAACCGACGACCTGAAGCTTGCAAAGCTACCGCTCTCCCAACTGAGCTACGCCCCCGGTATTTTCCGAAAACCGCTGCTTGTGCTGTGTTGCCGCTAGACGAGCACTGAAATGCCGTTAGTAACCACCAAAACCCATCATGTGAAGCATGGTGGGCCTGGGTAGACTCGAACTACCGACCTTACGCTTATCAGGCGTACGCTCTAACCACCTGAGCTACAGGCCCCTTTATCAAAGGAAAAAGGCTCGTGCTCTCGTGTGCGACCCTCGAGAAAGAGAAACGTAGACGGCGAATGTCCCGCATAATACGAGGCTTGAGGCCCCGTTTTTTGTTCTATGACGAACCGATATGAAGTCTGGCGGAATGCCAGGTTCGATGAAGGTTCATCCTTAGAAAGGAGGTGATCCAGCCGCAGGTTCCCCTACGGCTACCTTGTTACGACTTCACCCCAGTCGCTGACCCTACCGTGGCCGGTTGCCTCCCGAAGGTTAGCACGCCGTCTTAAGGTAAAACCAACTCCCATGGTGTGACGGGCGGTGTGTACAAGGCCCGGGAACGTATTCACCGTAGCATGCTGTTCTACGATTACTAGCGATTCCAACTTCATGCACTCGAGTTGCAGAGTGCAATCCGAACTGAGACGGTTTTTTGGGATTAGCATCTTCTCGCGAAGTAGCTGCCCACTGTCACCGCCATTGTAGCACGTGTGTAGCCCTACCCGTAAGGGCCATGAGGACTTGACGTCATCCCCACCTTCCTCCGGCTTATCACCGGCAGTCCCTCTAGAGTGCCCAACTAAATGCTGGCAACTAAAGGCGAGGGTTGCGCTCGTTGCGGGACTTAACCCAACATCTCACG
>JBDVPM010000009.1 GCA_039968605.1 Alteripontixanthobacter sp. | reverse complement strand
CTGTCAACGCCGTTTGAACTTTCCCCAAAAGTGCCGAAGTAAAATTCCCCACTTGCTTGGTTCCGGTGATCAGCCGGCTCAGTGATCAGCGGCTCCATTCCTTGCTTTTGGCGGCCGTCCGCGGCGCTTTGGCGGCGGTGGCGGAGCGATTGGAGCATTTGCCCGGACATGCTCTGGGATAAGGTCGGCATGGCCGCGCAGGCGGTAGCTGGCGCCCTCGATCTGGATAACCACTGCGTGATGCAGGAGCCGGTCGAGCAGCGCGGTTGCGACGACTGGGTCGCCGAAGACCTCGCCCCATTCCGCGAACCCACGGTTCGATGTGAGGATCATGGCACCCTTTTCGTAGCGAGCGTTGACGAGTTGGAAGAACAGATTAGCGCCGCCGGTG
Organism: Alteripontixanthobacter sp.; assembly: GCA_039968605.1. GTDB lineage: Bacteria > Pseudomonadota > Alphaproteobacteria > Sphingomonadales > Sphingomonadaceae > JBDVPM01. The sequence goes on along the minus strand of JBDVPM010000009.1, from coordinate 1,917 downwards.
GTGATCGGCAGGTAACCAATCTCGTCGACGATCAGCAGAGACGCTCGGGTATAGAAACGGATCTTCTCCGCCAACCGGCCCTCCCGCTCGGCCCGGCTTAACGCTGCGATCAGATCGGCGAGGGTTGCGCGATAGACGCTCTTGCCGGCCTTCACAGCGGCGACGCCGAGGGCCGTGGCCAGATGCGACTTACCGGTGCCTGGCGGCCCAAGGAAGTGAACGACCTCGGCCCGCCGGATGAAGTCCAACTGGGCCAGCGCGGCGATCCGCTCCCGGTCGAGTGATGGCTGGAAGCTGAAGTCAAAGCCCTCAAGGGTCTTGGTGGGCATGAGCTTGGCGGTGCGCAGCGCCACGTCGATACGACGGGTTTCCCGCGTGGCATATTCTTCGCTCAGCAGCGTGTCGATAGCCTCGATGGCGGTAACTTCGCCCTTCTCCAACTGTTGCAGCGTGCAATCGAGAGCTTCAAGCGCGCGCGGCATCTTCAGTCCTACGAGGGCACCGCGGATCCGGTCCAGAAGTTCGCTCATGACCGCGCCCCCTCAGCTGCCAGGCGCTGGCCTACCGCACCGTAGAAGTCGAGCGGTCGCCGCAACCCATGCGAGGACCGCGACAGAGAGGGTCTCGGCGGTGGCGCTTTGCGATGCGTAGGGTCGACGCGGCGCCGCGCTTTGCCTTCCAGAACCGGATGACGAGCGATCAATTGGCCGTCCTCGTAGATCCGCAATTCGGTGGCGTGATGCTGGACCTCGAGCGTGCGCCGCCGGGTAGTATCGGGAACGGAATAGAAGTTACCGCCGACCGAGATCATTCCGTCCTTGCTCACCCGCCTTTCGACCGTCAGCACCGCGCTGTAGGGTGTTGCCGGAAGAGGTTTGAGGCTGGGCTGTTCCTCCGCAAAGGCCTCGTCCACCACGCGCCTGGTGGTGGCGTGAACTCGAGGGTTAGCGACCTCGGTCCGCCAAGCGTCAAACTGAGCATTGAGATCGTCCATATTGCGGAACTTGCGGGCCAGGAAGAAGTCTTGCCGGATATAGCGGAACGGGCGCTCGACCTTGCCCTTGGTCTTGGCCCGATATGGCTGGCAGGCGCGTGGCACTGCGCCATAATGATTTAGCAGGGTCACCAGGGAGGCGTTGTAGGTTACTACCCCGGCCTCGTCTTCGCCGATCACCGCAGTCTTCATCCGGTCATAGAGGATTTCCCCAGGCACGCCGCCCATGTCCGAGAAAGCCGCGATATGGCAGCGCAGGACCGATTGCAGGTTTTGGCTGGCAACGAACCGGCCCCAGAGCCAGCGGCTATGCCCGAGCACCATCGAGAACAGCCAGACCTTTCGCACGACAATGGGCTCGTCGGCGAACTCAACTGTGAACTCAGCAAAATCGACCTGGGCCTGCATACCCGGTGGGGTTTCGAACCGGCGCTCGAACTGCGCTCGCCTGGGCGGGCGCACCTCACGCAAGAAGTCCGTCACTGCGGTGTAGCCGCCATCATAACCCAACTCCCGGATCTCGCGCAGCAGGCGCGCGCCGCTCAGATCGGGGAAGGCTTGAACACGCTCCTGCAGGTAACGCTCAAAAGGTTCGATGATGCGATCTCGCGGCACCCGTGGGCCATAGATCGGCGCTTCGAGGCCGCGTTTCAAATGCTTACGCACTGTCTTGCGGTCACAGCCAACTTTCCGCGCGATCGCGGAAATGCTGAGACCCTGTTTCTTCAGATCATGGATCAAAACGATCTCCCTCAGTCTCTTCACCTGTCTGCCCCCCTTGTGAGTCTCCATTGGGAGCATCAGGCCAGTGTCCCGCGGCAGCGCCAATTCCGAATATTTAAGGTTCGGAATTAGCCCTTCCGCTCATGGCTGGGGATTTTTCAAACGGCGGTTTTGGGGAGATTACGTCCGGCGATTACACG
>JBDVPM010000007.1 GCA_039968605.1 Alteripontixanthobacter sp. | reverse complement strand
GGCAGTCTGCCAACGAGTACTCATAGAGTTGGGTTTGTTTGGTAGAATAATCTAAAAAACAAAAACCGTTCGATATTTTACTGTTCTGTTTTTTTAACGGCCCGGCCATCTCGCTACACACGTTGCCGCACCTAGCTCGACCAACTGTGAAGGACTTACCACCGCAACAGCGTGAGAAGGCTTCGTTTAGGTGTGCGTGCTTATAGCCCGCCGGGACTGGAATTGGTGCCGTGTGCGTTGAGAGCGGTGGTCAAACGTGGCCTAACGTTCAATATGCCACACACAAACAGAGAAACTAGAAATGAGGCACCCTACCCTTGTATGCGAGCCGTCATGAAGAGGGTTTTTTCTGGGAAAACCAAGAAAAGAAAGGCTCGCGCGCCTCATTTTAAATGAAGTTGTAGACAAAACGTTCTTTCTTCTGACTCGTAGCACTAGCTGGCCGAAGCAAAACATGGCAGAAGTAACCACACAACTGTTTCAAGGCTTTTACACCAACGAACAGTCAGAGGGTGTATGGCTGGACTGGTTGGTTTGTTGATACTCCGTACAGAGTATGTTTGAAATTTGGTATTACGTGAGCTATTTATCGATGATCAGTAGCAATGGCTTTTTCAGGGTTGTTGCCTGTACCTGGGATCTGGTAATCCATGAATACATCGAGCGGCGTAATTTGTACTGTATGATTCATTCATGTTTGGCGTTACATTTCAGTTGGAACGCACACCTGGGAGTCTGATACTATCAAATAGTCTACTATGTTCGGGACGATCCTTGATCGTTCACTCCCGTTTTTTTTTTCTCGCGGTACTCGCGTATTGGTGGTGTTGATAGCTATATGCGTGGGCCGGAGAGCGCCTGTTAAACCTATCTCCTAGCACGTCTTGTGCGAATCTGGTCGATCATACTTGATGAGACCGACGCAGCATCAATACGGCTCAGCCTAACAGCTGTCCGCGCCGCCTCTGCCTGGCTGAGATCGGTATCCATCGGTCATATATAACCCAGCCAAAATTACAACAGAGTACGCATCCGACTATGGGTAGATTGCAAGGCTGCTCACGGGTCGGGTCAAAAGCTCGCGAATTGGGCCGGATGGAGTCGCATAACTCGACCCGTGAGATTTCGAGTACTTTTGTCCCGACCGGACCCGACTCGTGAGGCTTTAAACACCTGCTGCTTTTTTAAACAAGTGCGCAGGGTTTCACACGAGTATTATTTCGCTCTTGCGCCACTCCCCTATTAATACGGCACCTCCCGGAGGGGAACCTTGTAGGGGGTATATATAGGGTAGCCCTACACTGATACCAGGATCTACGCCCAGCATGATGCATCGCAGGTACGCCTACTGCAGGTATTACTGAGGTCGCGCCTCATTACATTCGCAATTTTCACGAAGGTATGCGGGCTCGCGTGGGTGCGGATGACGGTGAACTGGTTCAATGTAACCCAGGGGCTGCGGCAAGGCTGCGTACTATCGCCGTTACTGTTCAACGTGTTCTTCGCCGCTGCGATACACATCGTGCTGGTACGCCTCAGCAAAGACGAATGCATCGTAAGGGATTTGGTTCATCTCGAAGAGGACAGGGTTGTCGGAAAAGAGGAACCGTTGGCATGCGTGCAAAGGGCTGTGTGGGGCATGTTGTATGCAGACGATGCAGGAATAGTCTCGAAGTCGGCGGAAGGCAATTGCAAGAATGATGACAGTCATCGTGACTGTCTTCGAAGCAGTAGGTCTCACGGTATCCGAGAAGAAGACAGAGACGATGCTCCTACGAACACCGGATCAGACGTTTACCACCTCACCGCTCGCGATCGAAGCTGCAGGCCAAAAGTATAAACAGACGACCCAGTTTTTGTACCTAGGAGGCATTATCCACGAGAACGCTGACCTCTCCTTCGAAATCGAGCGACGAATCCGTCTGATGCGGGCATGCCTCAAACGGTATGGTCCGGAACTGTACGATAGGACGAACGCACCGCTTAGTCTGAAAGTCCGGATGCTGAAGGCCGAGGTGATTGAGACCTTGCTGTACGGTTGCGTGACGTGGACCCTCAATGCGGACCACTTCGCCAAGCTTCGATCAGCCCACCACGAAGTCCTTCTGCGAGTCATTGGTTTCCAGCGCCGACTACGCACCGACCACACCACCCTCTCGTATGCGAAGGCGCTCAGGATAACACGATGCGAAAGTATCGAAACGACCATCCGTAAACGGCGACTCTTCTTTGCGGGGGCTGTGGTGCGGCAACACGAGGGGCGATTGCCCAGTCGGTTGATGTTCGGGACGATCGCTGGTGGGGGGAGCCCGAAACCAGGCGGGCAGCCCAAGACTTGGCCTAGGGCCATTGCTGAGGACCTTAGAGTGTTCAAAGCCACCGAGGGATCAACGGAAGACTCCCCCTTAGTCTTTGGAGTTGGGACCGCACTGTGGCCCACTGCAGCAAAACAGACGGGAAAGTGGTACCGGGGAATCCTCGAAGCAGCTGAACAGTTCATGGGCAGGTGGCACGAGGCTGAGGCAAAGCTGAGTAGACAGCGCCGTGCATCCGCTGCAGGTAGTGTTAGAGGGAATGGGGGGAGGGGTAACAGCAGGAGGGGTAGAAGGAACACCGTACAAGTGTATGGGGGCAGGGGGGGGAACGGGAGGAGTAGAAGGGAAACCGCGGTAGAAGAGAGTAGCAGAGAGACCGCAGATAGGGTAGCAAGGTACCAGGCCGACTAATAGGTTGGACGTTTCTTTGCTACTCGTACCGCCAACTGCTGCGGCCGTTCGGTATGCATTTTGATTTTTTTCCCTTCTTATCCTTATGAAAGAAGTACTACATAGTGGGTGGGTGACGAGCGTATTTTGGCCCACTCACTATTGCTCTTTTTACTTAGTTAAGTGTTCACCGGGATGCATAGTCCCCTTTTTCCTTCTCGTATCTTTCCCCTTGCACGTCCCTTTTGGCTCATGCTCGGGGTAAGTATGTATGTGTCTGAGCTTTGGCTTCCCATTTTATTTATTTATTTGGGATTCTTCTCCTTTTCTTTTTCTTTTTCTTGTTCTTTTTCGGTTTGGTTTTTTCGTTGCTTCTCTTTCTTTATGGTGTATT
>JBDVPM010000006.1 GCA_039968605.1 Alteripontixanthobacter sp. | reverse complement strand
TTGGTGTCACACCTAACGGATTAAGCATTCCGCCTGGGGAGTACGGTCGCAAGATTAAAACTCAAAGGAATTGACGGGGGCCCGCACAAGCGGTGGAGCATGTGGTTTAATTCGAAGCAACGCGCAGAACCTTACCAACCCTTGACATCCTGTGCTAACCCGAGAGATCGGGCGTTCACTTCGGTGACGCAGTGACAGGTGCTGCATGGCTGTCGTCAGCTCGTGTCGTGAGATGTTCGGTTAAGTCCGGCAACGAGCGCAACCCACATCCTTAGTTGCCAGCAGTTCGGCTGGGCACTCTAAGGAAACTGCCCGTGATAAGCGGGAGGAAGGTGTGGATGACGTCAAGTCCTCATGGCCCTTACGGGTTGGGCTACACACGTGCTACAATGGCAGTGACAATGGGTTAATCCCAAAAAGCTGTCTCAGTTCGGATTGGGGTCTGCAACTCGACCCCATGAAGTCGGAATCGCTAGTAATCGCGTAACAGCATGACGCGGTGAATACGTTCCCGGGCCTTGTACACACCGCCCGTCACACCATGGGAGTTGGTTCTACCCGACGACGCTGCGCTAACCTTCGGGGGGCAGGCGGCCACGGTAGGATCAGCGACTGGGGTGAAGTCGTAACAAGGTAGCCGTAGGGGAACCTGCGGCTGGATCACCTCCTTTCTAAGGATGTTTCTAGCCAGATGAGCTTGCTCATCTCGTGAAACACTTAGCAGGTCAGTAAACAAAACTGACCATATTCAAGGCATCGCAAGATGACCTTTCGGACCGAGCCGTCCTCATATCTCTTCAGCAAGCGTCTCACGCAGTGAGGCGCGAAGCCCCGACAGGGTATTTGCGCAGCAAATGTCCCGAAAGGGGCCGGGTTGCTTCATGCAGCCAACGTAACACGCAGCCCTCGGGCTACGCTGGGGCCTTAGCTCAGCTGGGAGAGCGCCTGATTTGCATTCAGGAGGTCAGGAGTTCGATCCTCCTAGGCTCCACCAAGCATACGGCCCTTGAATAACCGCTTGGGCTGGTCCCTCTCGGGACATTCCTTCGGAATGCCCTGCCGGGACGTCGCGGTTTTGCTTTGCAAAACACGCTGGGTCGGTAGCTCAGGTGGTTAGAGCGCACGCCTGATAAGCGTGAGGTCGGAGGTTCAAGTCCTCCTCGACCCACCAAGATCTTTGCCAGCTAAAGATCGTCGCCCAAACAGGGTTTTGCGCAGCAAAGCACGCGTTGGGCAAGCACACGATTTGACCATTAAGCACTGTACGCAGTTCTTAATCGTCCAATCGGACGGCGCGAAAGCGCATGGGTGACATTCCTTTGGAATGCATCTGATTGACATCGTAAAGAGAGATACAGTTACTTTAAGAGTAATCTTAAAGTAACAAACAACACGATCTGATCGCACCGCGTTAGGTGATGATCTCGGTTGCTGCTCCTTTTGGAGCCGGCGTTTACTTGACTGTTTCCTCGGTCTTTTGAACGTATCGCGACTGAAAGAGACGTGTTGTCCAAGTCAAGTACACTAACCAGAGTAGTGACGCCTGCTTCCTGCACGGAAGGTAGGCTAGATGCACTACTCGCTGTCCACTCTGAGAGAGTGGGCGGGTAAAAGTATGCTTTTGATCTGGAATAAGGGAAGACAGTTTCTTACCAGCTTCTGTCTCCCGCGTTGGACTGACGTTCTGCACTCTACCGGCCGTTTGAGGGTCTAAATTGTCCTCAAGTAGCCGAATAGGCGGTAGGACATTAAATCAGTCTTTCTTTTTCTGGATCAAATCAAGCGCGAAAAGGGCGTTTGGTGAATGCCTTGGCAGTAAGAGGCGATGAAAGACGTGATACTCTGCGATAAGCCATGGGGAGCTGAGAATAAGCTTTGATCCATGGATTTCTGAATGGGGCAACCCA
>JBDVPM010000005.1 GCA_039968605.1 Alteripontixanthobacter sp. | reverse complement strand
CGCATCTTCACGGGGAATTCAATTTCACTGAGTCTATGTTGGAGACAGCGGGGAAGTCGTTACGCCATTCGTGCAGGTCGGAACTTACCCGACAAGGAATTTCGCTACCTTAGGACCGTTATAGTTACGGCCGCCGTTTACTGGGGCTTCAATTCAGAGCTTGCACTCCTCCTCTTAACCTTCCAGCACCGGGCAGGCGTCAGACCCTATACGTCGTCTTGCGACTTCGCAGAGCCCTGTGTTTTTGATAAACAGTCGCTACCCCCTGGTCTGTGCCACCACTATCTACTTGCGTAAATAGAGGTCACGCTTCTTCCGAAGTTACGCGTGCAATTTGCCGAGTTCCTTCAACATAGTTCTCTCAAGCGCCTTAGTATTCTCTACCTGACCACCTGTGTCGGTTTGGGGTACGGTCTATACGGTGGAGCTATTTCCTGGAACCTCTTCACTGCACACCCAATCCAATAAGGATGTACAATTTACGAGATCCGTCACTACCACCAGGCTGCAGAATATTAACTGCATTCCCATCGACTACGCCTTTCGGCCTCGCCTTAGGAGCCGGCTAACCCTGCTCAGATTAACTTTAAGCAGGAACCCTTGGTCTTTCGGCGAGGGAGTCTCTCACTCCCTTTATCGTTACTCATGTCAACATTTGCACTTCTGATACCTCCAGGATCTCTCACGAGTATCCCTTCACAGGCTTACAGAACGCTCTGCTACCGCACTATAAATAGTGCCCTCAGTTTCGGTGCATGGCTTTAGCCCCGTTACATTTTCGGCGCAAGAACCCTTATTTAGACCAGTGAGCTGTTACGCTTTCTTTAAATGATGGCTGCTTCTAAGCCAACATCCTGGTTGTTTTGGGATTCTCACATCCTTTCCCACTTAGCCATGACTTGGGGACCTTAACTGGAGGTCAGGGTTGTTGCCCTCTCCACTACGGACGTTAGCACCCGCAGTGTGTCTGCCAATTAGTACTTCCGGGTATTCGGAGTTTGGTTAGGATCAGTAAGTCGTTGGGACCCCATAGCCCATCCAGTGCTCTACCCCCCGGAGTATTCGATTGACGCTCTACCTAAATAGATTTCGCAGAGAACCAGCTATTTCCAAGTTTGATTGGCCTTTCACCCCTAGCCACAAGTCATCCCGACACATTGCAACGTGTATGGGTTCGGTCCTCCAGTTGGTGTTACCCAACCTTCAACCTGCTCATGGCTAGATCACTTGGTTTCGGGTCTAATGCAACAAACTATTCGCCCTATTAAGACTCGCTTTCGCTACGCCTACACCTATCGGCTTAAGCTTGCTTGCTACACTAAGTCGTTGACCCATTATACAAAAGGTACGCGGTCAGCCTTGCGGCCTCCCACTGTTTGTAGGCATCCAGTTTCAGGTACTATTTCACTCCCCTTGTCGGGGTGCTTTTCACCTTTCCCTCACGGTACTAGTTCACTATCGGTCATGCACGAGTACTTAGGCTTGGAGAGTGGTCTCCCCATGTTCAGACAGGATTTCACGGGTCCCGCC
>JBDVPM010000004.1 GCA_039968605.1 Alteripontixanthobacter sp. | reverse complement strand
TAGAACCTCAAACAGGTCAGGCTGGTATTTCAAGGTTGGCTCCACCAGAACTGGCGTCCTGGTTTCAAAGCCTCCCAGCTATCCTACACAAACATGCTCAAAGTTCACTGTGAAGCTATAGTAAAGGTTCACGGGGTCTTTCCGTCTAGCCGCGGATACACCGCATCTTCACGGCGATTTCAATTTCACTGAGTCTCGGGTAGAGACAGCGCCCCCATCGTTACGCCATTCGTGCAGGTCGGAACTTACCCGACAAGGAATTTCGCTACCTTAGGACCGTTATAGTTACGGCCGCCGTTTACCGGGGCTTCGATCAAGAGCTTCGCGCAAGCGCTAACCCCATCAATTAACCTTCCGGCACCGGGCAGGCGTCACACCGTATACGTCCACTTTCGTGTTTGCACAGTGCTGTGTTTTTAATAAACAGTCGCAGGGGCCTGGTATCTTCGACCGGCTTCTGCTCAACCCGCGAAGGGCGTCACATACCACCGGCGTGCCTTCTCCCGAAGTTACGGCACCATTTTGCCTAGTTCCTTTACCCGAGTTCTCTCAAGCGCCTTGGTATTCTCTACCTGACCACCTGTGTCGGTTTGGGGTACGGTCTCGAATCACCTGAAGCTTAGAAGATTTTCCTGGAAGCAGGGCATCAATGACTTCCCGCCCTAAAAGGGCAGTCGTCGTCGCGTCTCGGGATTGTGGACCCGGATTTGCCTAAGTCCACTCCCTACTCGCTTAAACCGGGACAACCGTCGCCCGGCTCACCTAGCCTTCTCCGTCTCTCCATCGCAGTGATCCAAGGTACGGGAATATTAACCCGTTTCCCATCGATTACACCTTTCGGTCTCACCTTAGGGGCCGACTCACCCTGCGCCGATTAGCGTTGCGCAGGAAACCTTGGTCTTCCGGCGTGGGGGTTTTTCACCCCCATTGTCGTTACTCATGTCAGCATTCGCACTTCTGATACCTCCAGCATGCCTCTCGACACACCTTCGCAGGCTTACAGAACGCTCCCCTACCCCGTGCACTTGCGTGCACAGCCGCAGCTTCGGTAACCAGTTTGAGCCCCGTTACATCTTCCGCGCAGGCCGACTCGACTAGTGAGCTATTACGCTTTCTTTAAAGGATGGCTGCTTCTAAGCCAACCTCCTAGCTGTCTGAGCCTTCCCACATCGTTTCCCACTTAACTGGTATTTGGGGACCTTAGCTGGCGGTCTGGGTTGTTTCCCTCTTCACGATGGACGTTAGCACCCACCGTGTGTCTCCCGGATAGTACTCACAGGTATTCGGAGTTTGCATCGGGTTGGTAAGTCGGGATGACCCCCTAGCCGAAACAGTGCTCTACCCCCTGTGGTATTCGTCCGAGGCGCTACCTAAATAGCTTTCGGGGAGAACCAGCTATCTCCGGGCTTGATTAGCCTTTCACTCCGATCCACAAGTCATCCCCTGGCTTTTCAACGACAGTGGGTTCGGTCCTCCAGTTGATGTTACTCAACCTTCAACCTGCTCATGGATAGATCGCCCGGTTTCGGGTCTATGCCCAGCGACTAAATCGCCCTATTCAGACTCGGTTTCCCTACGGCTCCCCTAAACGGTTAACCTCGCCACTGAACATAAGTCGCTGACCCATTATACAAAAGGTACGCCGTCACGGAACAAGTCCGCTCCGACTGCTTGTACGCATACGGTTTCAGGATCTATTTCACTCCCCTCACAGGGGTTCTTTTCGCCTTTCCCTCACGGTACTGGTTCACTATCGGTCAGTCAGGAGTATTTAGCCTTGGAGGATGGTCCCCCCATGTTCAGACAGGATGTCTCGTGTCCCGTCCTACTCGATTTCACTGGACTCAGGTTTCGGATACGGGGCTATCACCCACTATGGCGGCTCTTTCCAGGGCCTTCTCCTACCAGTTGTCCAGCTTAAGGGCTGGTCCCCGTTCGCTCGCCGCTACTGAGGGAATCTCGGTTGATTTCTTTTCCTTCGGGTACTTAGATGTTTCAGTTCCCCGAGTTCGCCCCGTACGGCTATGTATTCACCGTACGGTACCGGTCCGAAGACCGGTGGGTTTCCCCATTCAGAGATGCCCGGATCACAGCTTGTTTGCCAGCTCCCCGAGCCTTATCGCAGGCTTCCACGTCTTTCATCGCCTCTGACTGCCAAGGCATCCACCGTATGCGCTTAGTTGCTTGACTATATAACCCCAAGACAACTGATCTGTTCCTCACACCCAACAAGAACATCGTACCCACCGAAGTGAACACAACCTTCTCATTCAGAGATGAGATTCAGAGACAGTCACTCGAAGTCATATACAACCACTTCAACGACAACACCGGATAACGCTTGAAATCGCTATCACATTGAATCCATTCCTCTCGGAGATAATGAGAGAAATAAATTCGTGTTCTATCTCGTCCAATTTGTTAAAGAGCAAATCTGACCCAGTGATCAGAAAGAAG
>JBDVPM010000003.1:0-2500 GCA_039968605.1 Alteripontixanthobacter sp. | reverse complement strand
CTGAAAGGGCGAATGAGTCGGTGGGGGTAGACGCGAAACCTAGTGATCTACCCATGGCCAGGTTGAAGTTGTGGTAACACACAATGGAGGACCGAACCGATAAACGTTGAAAAGTTTCCGGATGAGCTGTGGGTAGGGGTGAAAGGCTAATCAAACTGGGAAATAGCTCGTACTCCCCGAAATGTTTTTAGGAACAGCGTCGGGAATTGTATGATGGAGGTAGAGCTACCGATAGGACTAGGGGGAGTCAAATCCTACCAAATCCTGACGAACTCCGAATGCCATCATATAGAACCGGCAGTGAGGGCTTGGGTGCTAAGGTCCAAGTCCGAGAGGGAAAGAACCCAGACCTTCCGCTAAGGTCCCCAAATCTATGTTAAGTTGAACAAAGGTGGTCCAGTTGCAGAGACAGCCAGGAGGTTAGCTTGGAAGCAGCTATTCCTTTAAAGAGTGCGTAACAGCTCACTGGTCGAGCGACAGGGCGTCGATAATAATCGGGCATCAAACATAGTACCGAAGCGAAGGATTGTACTCTGATTTATCAGAGGCAGTGGTAGGGGAGCATTCCAACGACAGCGAAGGTGTGGCGTAAGCTGCGCTGGAGTTTTTGGAAAAGCAAATGTAGGCATGAGTAACGATAATGCGGGCGAGAAACCCGCACACCGTAAGACCCAGGTTTCCTGATCAACGCTAATCGGATCAGGGTTAGTCGGGACCTAACGCGAACCCGAAAGGGGTAGTGGATGGACAATGGGTTAATATTCCCATACTAATTATACAAGTGATGGAGTGACGGAGTGATGAAAGATCCGCGCGGTGACGGAATACCGCGTTAAAGGTAGTAGGTATTGGTTCGATAGTTAAATGCGTTGAACTAGCCGAAGCTGATAGTACTGAGCGTTTACGGACAATCAGATAGTGATCCTAAGGGCTTCCAAGAAAAACTTCTAGCGTTAAGCGTATAATTACCCGTACCGCAAACCGACACAGGTGGTCGAGGAGAGTATCCTAAGGTGCTCGAGTGAATCATGGCTAAGGAACTCGGCAAAATAGCCCTGTAACTTCGGGAGAAGGGGCGCCTCTAGCAATAGAGGCCGCAGTGAAGAGGCCCAGGCGACTGTTTAACAAAAACACATGGCTTTGCAAAGTTTCAAGACTAAGTATAAGGCCTGACACCTGCCCGGTGCTGGAAGGTTAAGAGGGGATGTTATCGTAAGAGACGCATTGAATCGAAGCCCCAGTAAACGGCGGCCGTAACTATAACGGTCCTAAGGTAGCGAAATTCCTTGTCGGGTAAGTTCCGACCTGCACGAATGGTGTAACGATCTGGGCACTGTCTCAGCCATGAGCTCGGTGAAATTGTAGTCGCGGTGAAGATGCCGCGTACCCGCAACGGGACGGAAAGACCCCATGCACCTTTACTGCAACTTAGTATTGGTACTGGACAAATGATGTGTAGGATAGGTGGGAGACATTGAAGCGGGTTCGCCAGGATTCGTGGAGTCACTGTTGAAATACCACCCTTTGTTTGTTTGGTATCTAACCCCTAATTAGGGGGACATTGCTTGGTGGGTAGTTTGACTGGGGTGGTCGCCTCCAAAAGGATAACGGAGGCTTCCAAAGGTTCCCTCAGTACGCTTGGTAACCGTACGAGGAGTGCAATAGCATAAGGGAGCTTGACTGTAAGGCCGACAAGCCGAGCAGGGTGGAAACACGGGTATAGTGATCCGGCGGTTTTGAATGGAAGAGCCGTCGCTCAAAGGATAAAAGGTACGCTGGGGATAACAGGCTGATCTCCCCCAAGAGCTCATATCGACGGGGAGGTTTGGCACCTCGATGTCGGCTCGTCACATCCTGGGGCTGAAGAAGGTCCCAAGGGTTGGGCTGTTCGCCCATTAAAGTGGCACGCGAGCTGGGTTCAGAACGTCGTGAGACAGTTCGGTCCCTATCTGTTGCGGGCGTGGGAAGTTTGCGAGGACCTGACCTTAGTACGAGAGGACCGGGTTGGACTGACCGCTGGTGTACCGGTTGTGATGCCAATTGCATTGCCGGGTAGCTACGTCGGGAAGAGATAAGCGCTGAAAGCATCTAAGTGCGAAACTCCCCTCAAGATGAGACTTCCAAATAGGGCCGTCAGAGACGATGACGTTGATAGGCTATAGGTGTAAAGGCAGTAATGTCATAGCCGAGTAGTACTAATTGCCCAAAAACTTACGCTACGTTTGTTACAGTTTCTGCAAAGACATGTTATTAAAAAGTCCGAAGTCGGAAGACCGAAGACCGAAGAACTTAAAATATTAGACGCAGCATGCGAGTCAAGGAGGAGCTGAGATACGAAAGAGATCTTGCTACTTGCTACTAGCTACTGAAGTCTTCCAATTTAGGCGGCCTAGCGCAGGGGTCCCACCTCTTCCCATCCCGAACAGAGAAGTTAAGCCCTGCAGCGCCGATGGTACTGGGGTTACACCCGGGAGAGTAGGTCGCCGCCTCATTTATTCAA
>JBDVPM010000002.1 GCA_039968605.1 Alteripontixanthobacter sp. | reverse complement strand
CAAAAGTCGTCTCAGTTCGGATTGTTCTCTGCAACTCGAGAGCATGAAGGCGGAATCGCTAGTAATCGCGGATCAGCATGCCGCGGTGAATACGTTCCCAGGCCTTGTACACACCGCCCGTCACACCATGGGAGTTGGTTTCACCCGAAGGTAGTGCGCTAACCTGTTTACAGGAGGCAGCTAACCACGGTGGGATCAGCGACTGGGGTGAAGTCGTAACAAGGTAGCCGTAGGGGAACCTGCGGCTGGATCACCTCCTTTCTAAGGATATTGGCGGAAAGCGTCGAACTTCGGTTCGAAAGTGCTTCCTCCACTTCCAAAGAACATTGCCGTCGTCCTCATGTCCTTTCATCAATCGGAAACAGCACTTCAGGGTGTTGTTATCCTGAGCCGGCTCGCGCCTCTGGCGGCCTTTTGGTCGGCCGGGACAGGTGTGGGCCTGTAGCTCAGTTGGTTAGAGCGCACCCCTGATAAGGGTGAGGTCAGAAGTTCAAATCTTCTCAGGCCCACCATTTTACCTATAAGGGGCCTTAGCTCAGCTGGGAGAGCACCTGCTTTGCAAGCAGGGGGTCATCGGTTCGATCCCGATAGGCTCCACCAGGTATTTATTCCGATTGTATGAAAAGAAAGCGGATCTCGCTCGAGGCATTGCCTCGCAGCTGAGTTAGGCGACATTGGTCGCCGCATTTGACATTGTGAATGGGTTTTTAAATCGATGCCGTGGCGCATTGGTTGCATGGATGGTCTAGCCGACCATTCTCTACGCGACCGGTGCATCACAAACATTAATCAAATTGATTATTATCTGGCTGAGATAAAATTCTTCTACATCATCGTTAAGACGGCAAGTCTTTATGCAGACTTGTCGTTGATGGTGTGGATTCTCAAGCGTGAGGTAAGAGCATTTGGTGGATGCCTTGGCATGTACAGGCGATGAAGGACGTGGCACGCTGCGATAAGCGTCGGGGAGATGTGAGCAATCTTTGATCCGGCGATTTCCGAATGGGGAAACCCACCTTCACCATTTCTTTCTCATTATCTTCGGATAGTGAGAGCGAGGTGGATAAGGTATTACCGAGTTGAATATATAGACTTGGTGAAGCGAACCCGGGGAACTGAAACATCTCAGTACCCGGAGGAAAAGACATCAACCGAGATTCCCGTAGTAGTGGCGAGCGAACCGGGACCAGGCCAGTGCCTTTTCTATTATTAACAGAACACTCTGGAAAGTGTGGCCATAGCGGGTGATAGCCCCGTATGTGAAAAGACTAGAAAAGGACTTGAGTAGGGCGGAACACGTGAAATTCTGTCTGAACATGGGGGGACCACCCTCCAAGCCTAAATACTCGTACATGACCGATAGCGAACACAGTACCGTGAGGGAAAGGTGAAAAGCACCCCGATTAGGGGAGTGAAACAGTACCTGAAACCGGATGCTTACAAGCAGTTGGAGCCCCATAGGGGGTGACAGCGTACCTCTTGCATAATGGGTCAGTGACTTAATCTACCATGCAAGCTTAAGCCGTTAGGTGTAGGCGAAGCGAAAGCGAGTCTGAATAGGGCGAATGAGTATGTTGGATTAGACCCGAACCCCGGCGATCTAGGCATGACCAGGTTGAAGGCGCAGTAACATGCGCTGGAGGACCGAACCGTTGCATGTTGAAAAATGCTCGGATGAGTTGTGTTTAGGGGTGAAAGGCCAATCAAGCCGGGAAATAGCTGGTTCTCCGCGAAATCTATTTAGGTAGAGCGTCAGATGTATGCCGATGGGGGTAGAGCACTGGATGGGCTAGGGCTGCGCGAGCGGTACCAAACCTAACCAAACTCCGAATACCATCGAGTCTTGTCTGGCAGACAGACGGCGGGTGCTAAGGTCCGTCGTCAAAAGGGAAACAGCCCTAACCTACAGCTAAGGTCCCCAAATAATACCTAAGTGCGAAAGCATGTGGGAATCCCAAAACAACCAGGAGGTTGGCTTAGAAGCAGCCATCCTTTAAAGAAAGCGTAACAGCTCACTGGTCTAAATAAGGGTTCCTGCGGCGAAGATGTACCGGGACTAAAGGTATTTACCGAAGCTTAGGGTTCATAGTTTACTATGAGCGGTAGCGGAGCGTTCCGTAAGTTGATGAAGCCGAAGGGTAACCGACGGTGGAGATATCGGAAGTGCGAATGCTGACATGAGTAGCGATAAAGAGGGTGAGATGCCCTCTCGCCGAAAGACCAAGGGTTCCTGCTC
>JBDVPM010000001.1 GCA_039968605.1 Alteripontixanthobacter sp. | reverse complement strand
CGTCCCGGCCCTGATGGGCGTCCCACGCCTCCCGCATCTGCGCGGCAAGCTCGCGCCGGTCGGGTTCCTGGTCCCGACCGTCCCGGCCCCCGGCAAGCGCCAGTTCGGCTTGCCCCGGCCCCAGACGGTCCATGACGCGCTCCGCCGCACGGTCCAGCCAGTCGCGGACCTGTCCGGTCAGCTCCTGCACCGCCTGCCTGACCTCGGCTGCACGGTCCTTCACCTCGTGCCAGACGCGCACGGCGGCAACCTCGATGCCGCGCTCCTTGAGCTGCCACGCACCAAGGGAAAGCTGCGGCAGGGGCGGGCGGTCCAGCGACATGGCCCGCACGGTCTCGTGCAGCTCCGCGCCCTCGTCGCCGCGCTCCCGCGCCGCAGATGCCAGCTCAAGCGCCTCGTCGCGCTGCGCCACTAGCGTCCGGTGATCCACGCGGTCCTCAACGCCGGCCCGCTCCAGGGCGGCGTTGCTGTCCCGCGCCCACGCCTCGCGCCAGCCCTCCAGAACCTCGACCTTGTTCCAGTCGCGGTTCTTGGTGGTGAAGCCGTCTGCATCCACCTCACGGGTGGTCAGCAGAATATGGGCGTGATGGTTGCGCTCGTCGCCCGCGCGCCCCGGCGCGTGAAGGGCGATGTCAGCCACCATGCCACGGTCCACGAACTGCGTCTGCGCGTAGTCGCGGACCAGGGCGACACGCTGCGCATGGGTCAGCTCGTCGGGCAGAGCCACGCGCACCTCGCGGGCGACCTGGCTGTTCTTGCGGGTCTCGGATTCCTCGACCCGGTTCCACAGCTCGGATCGGTCATGGACCCAATCCGGCGCGTGGTCCGGTGCGAGGATTTCGGTGTGATCGACGCCGCCCTTGGCCGCGTAATCGAAGGTCAGCCCGGTGCGGCGGTCCTCGATCCGCTCGGCCACGCGGTAGGCGGAAGCCGCCGTGACGCTGCGGCCCTGACTGCGGGAAATCATCGAAGCTCGAAGATGGTAGATTGCCATGTCAGCGCCGCACTTTGCTTAGGGGTCGAGGGGAAACGCCAGTCTCCCCCGCCCACACAAACGCGCAGCGTTTGTATAAGTGGGCACTTCGTGTCTTGCTCTCTACATTGGCGGTAGCCTAAAAGCAACCTTGGGCAGTGGCAAAGGAGACCGGAATGGCGCGAAGCATAGATCAGCAGATTGCAACAACGCAGGCAAAGCTCAATCGCCTGAAACAGCGTCAGAAGGCCAGCGAGACACGGCGGAAAATTATCGTCGGGGCCATCGTGACAACCGAAGCCCTGAAAGATCCGAAAATCGCCCGCTGGATGGCCGCGACCCTGCGCAAGAACGCCACCCGCGAGGTCGATCAGAAGGAACTGGTCGGGCTGCTGGCGGAACTGGATCAGGTGGCGGCAAAGGCGGACCAGGCATGAGCAAGGATCCGTTCCAGATCCTCGCCGACGAGCTGACCCTGATCCGCAAGGACATGGACCAGCTCCAGCGCACCAGTCTCAACAAGGATGAAGCGAAAACGCTGAACCAGGCTGTGATGGGGGCTGTCTTGAGAATGGCGAAGGCGACCGAGGATGCGCCGGGTGAAATTCAGGAGGCCCTGGAAGCTGACCGCGACCAGATGGCCCGCAGCGCCACACAGGCTGCAACGAGGGCCGCTGAGAGCGCCATGGCCGGAATCCGGCACGATCTCGACAACGAACGCGCAAAGCTCTCACAGGCCGCCGGAGAGGCCCGTAGAGAGGCATGGCGCTGGTTTGGCGGGTTCTGGGTGTGGTTGGCCTCCATGCTCGCCACAGGAGCCATTATCGGGGCGCTGGCGATGGCGTGGATTGTGGGGCGCGGTGATGCCCGAGAGTTCGGGCAGTTCCCAAGCATCTATTGTGGCACCGCAGGCGGACAGGTGGTCGAACAGGACAACGGGTCCAGCTACTGCGCGGTCTGGATCAACAGGCCGGATCAGTGAAAATCAGTCCGGCCATTCTTCGGCTCAAACAATATCGTTCGCCGCAGCGTCGATGATCTTTCGCACGGATGCCATTGCATCCTCATGGCTGACCGTCCGGCCAGCTTTAACATCCGCAAGCCCGCGCTGGATGCCCTCGATGGTGGCTCGCTCTGTTTTGAGAACGGTCGCTGTCGGGCTGCTGGGTGTCATGGCATGGGCTCCCACGGGTTGATGATCTGCACACCTGTCGGCTCGAAGTCCGCAACATTGCGTGTGACGATGGACATGGCGTGGGTGATCCCTGTCGCGGCGATCAGGGCGTCCCGGTCACTGCGGGGGTCTGGGACATGCAAAGCGGCACAGCAAAGCGCCACGGGTCCGTCCACGGGCAGGATACGCCCCTCGAACACCGGAAGCACCCGATCAGCCATCCAGGCCCTCAAGACGGCGCCCTGCGTGCTGTCACGCCTTTCCATCTGCCTGACACCCATCTCAAGTTCCAAGAGGGTGATGGCGGACAGAAAGAGCGCTGACGGGTCTTGATCCTCGGCCCACGCAACGACATTGGCATCCGCCTTCCCTGCTTTTGCCTTGCGCAGCTCGGACACCACGTTCGTATCGAGAATGAACATCAGGACAGATCAGCAGGACGTGTGAGGCGATCCAGGCGATCCGGTTCAAAAGCTATGTCTGCCGCTTCTGGATCGGCAAGCAAATCAAGAATACTTTCCCGGCGTCCTGTAAGCCGCCTGTAGGCTTCAATGCTGAGCAAGACATGCGCGGGCTTGCCCCGGTCTGTGATGAACACAGGCCCGTCTTGCGCAGCCCGCTTTGCACCGCTTGCGTCTTGGTTGAACGTCCGACTGTTGATCGTTGTCATCCCCATCGCTCACATCCTTCTAAGCAACTTAATGTAGTTACGTAACTACAAAAGGCTGTAATGTCAACCTGAACCCTTCATGACTAGCTTCCCCTCCCTGCTACCCAGCCCATCCGGTCAGCGTTCTGCCCTAGTGTTAATAGTGTTACCTACGGAGTATGTTACGGGCCTGAAAATCACCTGTAACCCTTTGTCCCTGAAATATTAAACTATCCACATGGTTCCGAAACTAACGAATCTGGGTTCCGAAACTAACGAATGGATTTCACCCCAAAACAGGGTCCTGATATAACGAACTTGACGAGCTTGCTGGGCTGCTTGATACAGGGTTCCTGATGTAACTAACTTAGCCAAGGCGAATGGATGCCCCTGCTCCCCGACAGACATCCCCAGAAGGACTTTTTCATCCTCGATATTTCCGATGTGGTGCCGAAGGACGACATGGCCTCGATGGAGCATCCCTTGTTCTCGCTCGCCACCAAGCCTGATATGCGACATCTCGAATACCGTGGCGGCGACAACCGATTGAAAATCGTGCCGTCCGGGGTCGGCCTGCCTACAATCTTCGACAAGGACATTCTGATTTTCTGCGTGAGCCAGCTCATGCATCGCAAGAACCGGGGTGAGAAGATCGGTAAGCGAGTGCGTTTCAGCGCCCGCGAGCTGATGATTACCACGAACCGCAAGACTGGTGGGGTTGAGTATCAGCGCCTAGAGCAAGCATTCCAGAGGCTCATGGGCACAACCTTCCAGACCGATATCCAGACGGGCAACAAGCGCGAGACGCGCTTTTTCAGTCTGATTGAATCGGGCAGCGGATTCGTCATGAAGGGTGAGGGAACCTGGCGGCTCGACTACTGCGAAGTGATCCTGTCTGATTGGGTCATGCGGGCGATAGAGGGTGATGAGGTTGTGACGATCTCGAACGACTACTTCCGCCTGCGTCGTCCGCTTGAGCGCCGCCTATATGAAATCGGCCGCAAACACTGCGGGGGCCAGCCGAAGTGGCAGATCGGCCTTCCCAAGCTTCAGGAAAAGACCGGCAGCAACGCCCCTCTCAAGAAATTCCGGCTCAATCTTCGCCAGATCATCGCCGATGATCATACACCCTTCTACCGGATCGAGCTGACGGGCGATGATCTTGTGATTTTCCGACCTCGGAATACGAAAACACAGATCGCGCCCACAATCACCCTGCCCGACTGGGCCGAGGAAAAGGCCCGCGCCATGGCACGGGAGAAGGGCCGGGACTACCATGCCCTTCGAGCTGACTGGCTGGCATTCGCACAGGCGGAATCGGCCAAGGGCAATCCGCCGAAAAATGCGGGTGCCGCCTTCCTGGCCTACTGCGGAAAACAGGACAGCCTGCGCTAGCGGCTATCCAAACAACCGACCCCAGAACCCCTTGCGCGGCGCGGCTACCGTTTGCGGCCGCAGATCGACCAGGAGCGCGTGGAGTTGGTCTTCCTTGCGCTCTGCCCGCTCTGCCCGCTCTTTCAGATCCTCAATGCGCTGTTCCAGAAAACCGCGTTCGCGCTGGTCGGACTGGGCCTGGGCGCGAAGCTTCTCAACTTCGGCCTGCAACGCACTGGTTTCAGAGGGTGTTTCAGGTGTTTTAGAAGGGGTTGCAATTCGCTTCACAGCACCGTTTCTGTGCCCGTTAGCATCTTTCCACCGTTCCAGCTCGGCCGCGTCGATACTGTAGGAACCGTCATCCAAACGTTTTGCGCTGAGCTTCCCATTTTTTATGGCTCGGGAAAGCGTTGGCTTGCTGAAACCAGCTGCTTTCGCAGCCTCTCCTAGGGTGTAACTCATGGGTGTAACTGCTCGCTCTCACGGGGTTGCAATTCGCCTCATCTACCTGTGAGGCTTACAGTTACACATGTTACACCCTGTTGGCGTAATCTCCAAACAGCGAAATTTTTCTATTACGAACCTTCGCTGCGTTGCTCGGAAACTCGCACAATGCGGACAAAGCAGACCTTTCCCTTTCGAGAACAATGACCGCTCTGATGACTAAAAACCACAAATAACGTAGAAGAGTGGCCTTGAAAGAAACCATTCGTATGGTATGTTTATCGAAAATCGACGGAGATGTTGAAATGAACGCCATGCTTGCTGCCTACACGGCTCTGGGAGCCGCCATTATCCTAGAGGTCAGCGGTTCGACCCTGCTGAAATTGTCCCAACAGTTTACGAAGCTGTGGCCATCTCTCGGGATGCTGGTCTGCTTTATCCTGTCCCTTTACTGTCTTTCTCTTGCGTTGAAGATGGTGCCTCTTGGTGTGGCCTACGCCGTTTGGGCTGGTCTCGGCATCGTCCTGACGGCGGTGGTCAGTGTCGTCGTGTTTAAGATGGCTCTGGATTTCTGGGCGGTAACGGGAATTGCTATGATCGTCGGCGGTGTGCTTGTCATGAACTTGCTGTCTGGTAGCGTCTCACATTGAGATGCCAGAAGCACATAAACGCGTCAAAGACCCACAAGCCGTTAGACGCCGCCTCATGGATGAAGCCAAAAAGCTCGCCATTGAAAGCGGCATCTCGGCAATAACAGTTCAAGCCGTTGCGTCTGCTGCCGGTGTCACTAAAGGCGGCTTCCTTCATCACTTCCCGAGCAAGCAGGCCTTGATTGATGCGATCTTCGAGGAAGTCTTAGACCAACTGGCTTCTGAGATTGGGGCTCGGGCCTCGAAGGATCGTGTTGCGCATGGAGCGTTCACCCGTGCCTATATTGATCTGGCCTTTGGTGGTGAAGAACCGGCCATGGATCAGACATGGATCGCTCTTTCGCTCCTCATGCTGGATGATCCGGCTCTTCGGATGAAATGGACAGAGTGGCTGAATGACCAACTCTCTGAATACGGTGAAGATCAAGGCAACGTCGAACTAAGCATTGCTCGGTTTGCCGTAGACGGAGCTTGGCTGGCCCAACACTTCGGGGTGGCGATCCCGGAGCGGAAGAGTATGCACGAAGCTCTGACGAAGAGTACCTTTTCCGCTGGCAAACGAGGATAGCTCGCGACCCACTTTCCGAAAGCGGTCGTTCGTGCGACGCGCAGCATTCTGTATTCTGGGCTCCTACCGGGCATTCGCCGCGATCTGCGCGAAGGGCGGGCGTCCGCGGGGAAGGTATGAGACGGTAGCGCCCGACCGCCCCCATAAGGCGGGGAGGGCGCGGGCCAGTTGCGGCATTCTATAGGCTATGCCCCCGGTCACGCTCGGCGATGCTGTCCCGCTCCTTTTCGATCTCCTGCTGACGTTCCAGCTCGCGTTCTCGTGCCGCGTCCAGCTCGGCTTGTCGTTCCTCGGCCTCGCGGCCCTCGCGCAATTCTGCGGCGCGGTCGGCCAGGGCCTCCCGATCAACCCCCGCCGCCGCCTCGCGCAGCCGCGCCGCGAACGCCTGCGACGTCTCCCGCTCCGGTTCCGGCGCGGCGGTCTCCTGAACTTCGTCCCGGCCCTGATGGGCGTCCCACGCCTCCCGCATCTGCGCGGCAAGCTCGCGCCGGTCGGGTTCCTGGTCCCGACCGTCCCGGCCCCCGGCAAGCGCCAGTTCGGCTTGCCCCGGCCCCAGACGGTCCATGACGCGCT